>NC_017925.1 GCF_000262715.1 Blattabacterium sp. (Blaberus giganteus)
CTTATATAAGACTAGGGACTATAGTTCGATGGGTATTTTTTTAATGAACCCATCGCCCATTAGTGTGGTGTGGGAGTCCACATTCAGGATAGGTAAATTTAAGGCTAGGATGCCCCATTTAAGGTTATGGATCCCTATTGGTAGGGTACCCTACCAATAGGGATCCATAACCCCAAAAAAGATATTCTTTGTAACTCTAATGGGTATTTTTTTAATGAAGTTCGGAACCCATCGCCCAGTAGTGTGGTGTGGGAGAAAAGGGATGTTCATCGATAAGATAATAATATAATAATAATAGTGGTCGTAAAAAAAAAGGACCACTATATTCTCCAATTTGATCTTTATGCTTTTTCTTTTTCAGCTTTTTCTTTTTCAGCTTTTGCTTTTTCAGCTTTTTCTTTTTCAGCTTTTGCCAATTCTTCAATAATTTTTTTTAATTGAGAATCTTGATTCATTAATTCTTCAATCTGTATACGAGATTTTTCCTTTTCATCCTTTTCAAAATCCGAAAGAAAAAAAGGGGATGAAGTAGTAGGAGCAGGAGGAGGGTCAATGGCCATTCCTATAGTAGGAGTATTAGTTTTTTCGGGTTCTTCTGGTGGATGGCCTCCAGTTAAATTATCATCATTACATGATGTAAAAAACATCATGGATAAGATAAAAAAAAATAGTTTTTTCATTTCATATCAATTTTTTTTGGAATATAAGTTTTTTTTTGAAATATTATTCATACATAAAAGATTATAATTAAATACGATAAAGATGAGTGTCCTAATCAAAATACGTAATTTATCCCATCATATTTTTCCATATTATGCTACAGAAGGAGCAGCCGGGATCGACTTACAAGCCTATCTGGAAAAAGAGATTATTATTCCATCTATGGAAAGAAAAATCATAAAAACAGGTATTTTCATAGAAATACCTACAGGATATGAAGCTCAAATCCGACCTAGAAGCGGATTAGCCTTACGTCATGGGATAACTGTTCTAAATAATCCAGGGACTATCGATTCAGATTATAGAGGAGAAATAAAAATATTACTCATAAACTTATCTAGTCATACTTTTACTGTAAAAGACGGCGATAGAATAGCGCAAATAATAGTTTACAAATACGAAAAAGTAAAATGGAATGAAATAAAAAAGAAATAAATTTTTATGGATTTTTCATTTTTATCAAAGCAAAAATAGCATAATTCAATATATCTATATAATTATCTTGAACTTTATAAGCATAATTTTCTACTTCATAGAAACGTTTTTCCATTCCTTGAATCCTAAAAATTTTTTGCATAATTAAATCTTTGATAGAAGAAATGCTCATATATTTCCAAGCTTCTTCATAATCCGAATTTTTTTTTTCCATAAGAGATTTAGCCTTTTTTATATATTGATCATATACATCTATTATTATTGTAGCAGAAACAGAAAGCATAGAGTCGATTTTTTTTTGTTGAATCATGATTCCTGCTAAAACAGAATAATTAACAATTTCAATCCAATTATTCTGATCTATTTGAATCAAAATATAATTACATAACTTTTTAGGAATCAAGAACTTTTTTTTCAAAAAATGAGTTCTACATTCATTAGATATGACATCATATTGCATGGAAGTTTTATTGTTTTTCATTTTATACTAATCTATTTTTTTTAAATACTGATCTATATAAATCTTTGCTTCGTCAAAATCATAACAAACATTCACCTTCCAATTGTACGAATTGAATATATCTATTATATGAATCTGATTTTCTGTTAATTTATTTGGTTTTATTTTGAATTCCAAAGCCATCCCCGTCCTACCTTTTTTTGGAATAGGAACCAATATATCCGGAAGACCTGGTCTTAATCTCATCACTTTTATAAGAAACCTCTCATAAGGAGTTCTTCTTGCTTCATTATGAGGATGAAAATAAAAAATATGCGGATATTCATAATCTAAATAATCACAAACAGAACTATGCAATAGTTGTTCTTTTCCTAAAGTATTGTACCAAGGTGTAATTTTTCTTTTCAATTTATCTCAAAATTATCCATAACCAATCATCTAAGACTCACAGGATACACATCCAGAATTTCCTAAATTTTCTTTCTTATTCTTTAAAAGAATTTCTAATATTTTTTTTTCTGTAGAAGTTTTTTTATCATCCAAAACAAAAAGATCTTCATTCCAATCTTCATTAGGCTTACTATATCCTGTTTCCCGATTATCAAAAAAATCAGTTTGCTGTTCTCCAGATATCGTTATATAAAACCAACTCATGTTATCTAACATATTTTTATCTATACAATAGGCATCCGATAGTCCTAATTCTTTCAATTTAATATTGGCTCTATCTTTCATAAAATTTTTCAATTCTTCTCTCTTCATAGTTGGAATATCACCATTATCAAAAATTTGATCAATAAAAATAAATTCATTTTTTAATGCTAAATCCATTCCATAATAAATAGAATCGGCCACCGAATTTTTTAATCCATCATTTTCTTCACAAAACGTACGAAAAATCTTACACCCCGCTTCCGAATGAAGAGACTCATCCCTAACAGAAAAAATAATTTGTTGCCCTATCCCCTTCAAACGATTAGATTTTCTAAAAGACAATAATACCGCAAAAGAAGAAAACAATTGAATTCCTTCTGCTGCAGCAGAAAACAAAGCAATACTCTTTGCAATCTCCTTTCTATTATACTTACCATGATCACTTTTTCTAATATCCATCAATACTTTCAACTTTTTCATGGTTGCTTCATCTTCTAAAAAAGCATGAAAATTATCTAACCCTAAAATATCATTCAAATAAGAATAAGCCACAGCATGAATCGTCTCAAAAGAACCAAAAGCTTGACCCATCATTTTAATCTCTGGAATGGGAAACCACTTGGGAATCATTTCGGACCAATAATTTCCCACTTCGGTTTCCGTTTGAGTAAAACCCTTTAATATATCTCCAATAACATTCTTTTCTCGATCCGATAAATTTTCATTCCAATCATGAATATCCGACTGCATGTTGATCTCCGTATGCAACCAATGCGCATTTTGTTGCTTAAACCAATACTCATAAGCCCACTGATATTCGAAAGGCTTAAAATTTAAACGATCTTTCGTTATACCCATTTCTCTTCTTCTTTATTTAGCTCCCTAATCTCTATCTAAATGTAATAAAAAATATTTTAAACTTAAAGAGAAAAAAAATTACAAACAAAATTCGGATAAAAATTCATTTTTTTTACATGTAAAAAAATTATACCAGGACTAAACTAGTCGTCCACCCCCCCTATCGCGCGCGCGCATGCATGTGCGTGCGTGGGTGTGCGTGGGCGGTAAAACCCCCCCCCAACCCAATAATCAACCCAACACTTACGTGAAATCCCCGAATGCTACTACCTAGTCCCCGAACTATAGTCCCTAGT